>NZ_CP004352.1 GCF_000550785.1 Corynebacterium casei LMG S-19264 | reverse complement strand
TATGGAGCTTCTCAAGGCTACGAGTCATGAGCTTGGGGAGTTATTGGATCATGATCCTCATTTTGCGCACCGGTTTAGTCGCAGTCCTTTTTATACTGGAAAGTCACCGGAGGCTTATCGCTGGTATTGCCAGCATGACCGGGTTATTCGCCTCCAGGACTTCCTAAGGCAGGTGCGCGAGATGGCGGGACAATCCCAGCACGTTAAAAATAAGCGCCAGCAGTTTAACAGTGGCCGCGAACTGATTAACACGGTCAAAACCCGCCGCGAAGAAGCCCAAGCCTTTAAAGCACTTGCCGACGATGTCGAAAATGAGATAAACGCAGAGCTTGATCAATACGACCCGGAACTCATCGACGGGGTGCGCGTGCGCTGGATTAGCCAGGGGGTTACAGCACGCGACGAAACTGCGTTTAGCCATGCACTAAAAATTGGTCACCGACTGCGTAAAGCAGGAAAACGGCTAACTGACGCGGCCATTATTGATGCCTACGAGCACGCCTATAACGTTGCACAACAACAAGGCTCAGCAGGCCGAGATAGTGAGATGCCACCTATGCGCGATCGCCAGACTATGGCACGACGCGTACGTGGTTATGTCACCCAATCTAAAACCAACACAAGCCTAGGTTCTAACGCTCCAGGGCGTGCTACTAGCAGTGAACGTAAAGCACTAGCCACCATGGGCCGCAAAGGCGGACTGAAGGCCGCACAACGATGGAAAACCGACCCAGACGGCGAATACGCGCAGGGAAGGAGGGAAGCCTTAGCAGCTGCAAATCGACGCAAAAAGGCATCTGGTAATAGCACAAGAGCGCAGGTGCTTTCTGTAATCTCACAGACTTATGAGCAGACCGGTCAGATTCCTACATGGCAGGAATTAATGCAGGAAGTAGGCGTATCTAGACGTACTGTTGCTTACCATGTAGCAGCGCTTAAGAAGGCTGGATTGTATCCTGATGTGTAGGGGTGCAATACCATAGGCAATATACGGTTCCCCTGCCGCTAGGCAGTGAGTAATAGTCTCTCTTGAAGAAAACCTTGTAGGGAAAGGTCTCTTAAACCGGTGCTGTTGCAAAGTAGGGGCAGTAGGAAGAGCGACGTGAAATGATCACAGCCATGGGTATCTTCTCCGGTCGTCATTTCCCCCGTGACATCATTCTGTGGGCAGTGCGCAGGTCACTACCCGCTACGGGGTGTACTACCGCGATCTGGAGGAAATGATGACTTCAGCCGCGGCGTGCCGGTCGATCACACCACGATTCTCACCGCTGGGTCCAGAAATACGCCCCTGAGCTGGACAAGCAAACACTGTGGTACCGGCAGGTACCTGACTGGCAGGCCAGTTCCTGGCGGGTGGATGAGACCTATATCCGGGTCGGCGGCAGGTGGTGCTACCTCTATCGGGCGATCACCGCCGGTGGCCAGACCCTGGACTTTTACCTCTCTCCGAAGCGGAACGTGGCCACAGCGAAGCGTTTCCTGGCCAAGGCCCTCAGATCCAATGCGTCAGCCAGGTATCCCAGAGTGATCAACACCGATAAAGCACCCTCCCTAGCCAGAGCAATCGCCGAGTTGAAGTCAGAGGGAATCTGCCCGCCAACAGTGGAACACCGGCAGGTGAAATACCTCAACAACATCCTGGAAGGCGACCATGGTCGGCTGAAGCGGATCCTCGGGCCGAAAGGCGCGTTTAAGAACTTAGCCTGGATCCACCGATAAATTTGGTGTGAGTTCGGCGGTTTAACTGAAGAAGTGCCTTTTGACCTGGAATAATAGTAGTTGTTCACGCCACTATTTCTAGGATCAGAAAGGCACCTCTGAGATGCTATTCAATCACAGTGCTGCTGGTATTGCCTATTCGTTTGATGAACCGAATCTCGTGTCGTCGGCTGGGCTTGCTCCCGTGTTGCGGTTGGCGCAGTCTGCGGGGCTGAAACGTTTAGCTGATGAGTGGATCACGGTGGCTAATACTGGGGCCGATAAGGGTGCGAATCCAGGGACGAAGATCACGTCGCTGGTCGCTGGGATGGCTGCTGGTGCCGACAGCATCGATGACATGGATCTGCTGCGGCATGGTGGGATGAAATCATTGTTCCATCGGGTGTATGCGCCCTCAACACTGGGCTCACACCTGCGCGAATACACGCATGGGCATGTGAAACAATTAGCCGCAGTCGCTTCCAGGTTTCTGACCAACCTGAGTGACCACACGGACTTGTTGCCGGTCAGGTCACCGGATGGCACCGGTGGTGACATGGTCTTTGTCGACGTGGATGACACGGTTATTGAAGTCTTTTCGCCCAACAAACACGGTGCTGGAATCGGCTATAACAAACTGCGCGGCCTCAACGGATTGACCGCCACGATTTCCACAGCCAAAGCAGCACCGCTGGTGCTTGGTCAGCAGTTACGCAAAGGGGCAGCTCATTCGGTGCGAGGCGCTGACAAATTAGTCAGTGACAGCCTGGCCACTGCCAAACGCATCATCGATCCCGATACCCCTGTGTTGGCGCGGTTTGATTCGGCCTTTTATAGTGCCAACGTCGCCAAAGCAGTCCGCGCGGCTGGAGTCCACTACTCAGTGACCCTGCCCCAAAACGCTGCCGTGAAGAAAGCTATTGCTCACATCCCGGCCGAGGCCTGGAGAGGGATCAATTACCCACAGGCGATCTATGACGACGAAACGGGTCGATGGATCTCTGATGCGCAGGTGGCTGAAATTGATTTCACCGCCTTCTCGTCCAAAGCCCAAGAGGAGCAACTGGCTGGCCGGTTGGTGGTCCGCCGCATCCCGGAACTCAATACCACCAAACTGGCAGCCGCTCAAGGCCAGCTGTTTGACACGTTCCGTTATCACGCCTTCTTTACTACCGTCGAACAATCTGTCTTGGATACGGTGGCTGCAGACAAAGTCCACCGTCAACATGCCGTCGTCGAGCAGGTTTTTGCTGATCTCAAAGCCGGGCCATTAGCCCACATGCCCTCCGGGCGGTTTTATGCCAACGCGGCCTGGCTAGTCATCGCGGCCATCAGCCACAATCTGCTGCGAGCAGCAGGCAGTGTTGCCGGTGGCAAGCTGGTCAATGCCAGAACGGTCAGCCTGCGCCAGAAACTGGTCAATATTCCCGCCCGGATTGCGCATCGGGCTCGCAAACTGATCCTGCATTTACCTACGCACTGGAAATGGGCCACCGCCTTTGACCGGCTATGGCACAACACGCTGAGCCCACCACAGCTGGCCACACCGTGACCACCCAGCCCGAAAAGGGGCGCCCGGCCGAGCAGCAGAAAGGAATGCTCGGAAACCCATCAGTGGACACAACCGGTGCCAGGCCGGGAGACATCAACGACCCCAAAACGCTCAACCGCGCACCATCGATTCCTCAGCGTCGCAACTGCACATCGCTTATCTAATCGGTGGATCCAGGTTTAGTTTCACCGGCCAAAATCGCAGCCTGACCATACTGTTTGGGCAGAGCCTACCACCGCACTTAGCATGTCAATCTCTTGGTTTGGCGTTACAGTCATGGTTCACGGGAGATGCATCGTCGGCTCGAAGTTATGCGTTGATAGATCTGTAGGGGGCTGGAAGGATCGTGCCGGTTCGGGCTTGGGCTGGGTGAAAGCCGGGTCGCACTACGGGAGCAAGCTAAGGTTGACAGACTCAGCAACTCAGCAGTGCAGGAGGATGCTTCCCGGGGCGCGGATGTCGAGCTCTGTATTGCTGATGCTTGCGTGCCTGGCGAAGATGCACCCCGCAGGATGACCTGGCGGAGGTGGCTTTTGTGCAACATGACGGCAACACAGATACTTGGTTATTCACCGCCGGAATGAGTAGCGCAAGCGAGTTTCCAGTGCGCCTCTACGACACGGAGGGCGTCGTGCTCTCCGACACGGCGGCCGCCCCGGCGAAGCGACGGTCCTAGTGGGGCACTGACGGGGCCACTATCAAGTCTATTTCCGGCTCATTACCGCAGTTCAGTAGCGTCGGGATCGGGCCCGGTCTGCACCGGGAGGGCGGCTCTGGCGTCAAACTGGTGAATTAACAATACGAAGCTGCCTGGAATTGATCAGGGGGCAAGCTGCCTGTCAGGCACCTCTACATTCTTTCGAGGAATACGGCAATGAAAATGCTGCATACCCATACTGCGATGAGAATAGCCAGCTCGAACGCTCGGAGCGGTCGACTCTGGTGGACCGTGCGTTTCGGATGGGCACCGAAACCACGAGTGTCCAGGGCGAGAGCGAGCTCATCGCTATGCCGGAAACTTGCCACGAGAACTGGCAGCGTCGTCCGCAGTAATAATCGCGTCTGTCCACGAATGCTCCCGCGGGCACGTAGTCGAGCCATCCTGCGGGCGGTGCGCAGGTCAGCTCGCATGAGCATAGTGAAACGTTCCCCGAGTAGCACGGTGTCCATGACCCGATAGGAAACACGGAACCGATCAATCAACGAGTCTGCCAGCACCGGCCAGTTCACATAGAAAAACGGCACCACGAGTAGGGCGCTGAGTGCAACGATACGCAACGCCCCGTTCGTCGCGGCCTCTAGAGGCAGCCACAGGCCCATCCCGACCCAAAGAACCAGGGATAGCGCGCCAGCCGCCGCGATAAAGACAGCGGCAAAGCGGGGTTTCGTCACCACTGTCACCAAGAGACAGCACGCCAGCACTGTAATACTGAACCAGGGCCGTTGGGCGAGCAATACCGCGAGCTGTGCGGGAACGGTGAGCAATACGATAATCAGCGGATGCGGAACCCACCTGCGGGAGTTGAAGCGGGTCATATCTGCCAGACCCCTTTGACGATTCCGGTTTGTAGCTCGATGTGATGAGTGGCGATGCCGCGGAAGGAGCCCGCATCATGCGTCGCGATGACGGCGACGCGATCCTGAGCATTTCCTGCTAACAGCGCACGAATCTGTGCTGTGCCAGTCACATCCTGTGCATTCGTAGGTTCGTCCAGCAGGAGAAATGCCGGTCTTCCGGCGACGGCGAGGAGCACCGAGAGCCGCTGTCGTTGCCCGCCCGATAAGTGCTGCGGATGCACTTCGGCCAGACACAAGAGCCCCGCCCGGTTCAACATATCGTCGATCTCCGCGGCACTAGAACGCGCCCCCGGTGGTAATGCCAGGTGTAGCTCCGTCCGAACGGTGTGGGCGAACATGAGCTCGCTCCCGCGTTGTGGCAGGTACCCAATGCCTCTGGTGAGCCTTACCCGCCGTGACGGATCGATGTGCCCGCGCACCCCGCGTTTCTCGCCGGCAAGCGCATCCAGCAGGCTGGTCTTACCCGCGCCGTTTGGGCCCAGCAGCAGCGCGATTGCTCCTCGGGGAAGTGTGAGGGTGGCGTCTCGCAACAACAGTGCGCTGCGTCTGGCGACCGTAAGAGCCTGGGTTGTCAGACCGGGTGCTGTCTGGTGGACGGTCAACGCGCCGAAGTCTGTGTCACTGCTCGAGGTCTCTTTTGCGGGTAGATGCACGCCGATTCTGCGGCAGAAGTCTACGTTCTCACCGTATACACTGGCGGGCTTGTCGTCGAGCGCGATTCTGCCGTTCTCATCGAGTACGATGACCCGATCGGTATGTTCCAGATGTGGGTCCGGACGGTGGTCGAACGCCACGACGGTGAGCTGGCGAGCGGACCGAATCTCCCTGATGATTTTTCCGAGCCGGTGGCTTGCGGTGCGATCCAACTGTGACGCGACCTCGTCGAGCACCAGGATAGGCGCTCGCAGCACGAGTGCTGACGCGAGGGCAAGTCGCTGTTGTTCGCCGCCCGAGAGGGTCAGTGGGTTACGGGATTCGTCAATGTGGCTCAGACCGACGAGGTGCAGGGCTCTGCGCGCCCTGAACGTGGCCTCGTTGGGTGCTATGAGTTGGAAGTCGAGGCCGGCACGGACTTCTGCCAAGACGGTGCTGGCGAAAAGCTGGGTTTCTGGGCGCTGCCAGACCGCAGCGATCGTACCGGAGCGTTGGGCTGAGTCTAGGGTTGCAAGCTGGGTTCCGTTCATGCTGATGCTGCCTGCAACCCGAGCTGTCGTCATATCTTCAAGCACCCCGACCAGTGCGTGTGCCAGACTTGACTTACCGCAACCGGTGGGTCCGGTGATGAGCGTGTAGCTCCCGCTGACCAGCTCCAGGTAAGGTATATTGAGCACCGGATTTGCGCCATCGTAGGCGATTGTGAACTGCTGTATCCGTACGTTGTAGCGGCCAGGGTCGGCCGAGTTCGGGAGGCTCATGCGACGACGATGCGCTGTGGGTTCACATTTGCACGTAGCAATCCGATGGTCATGACCCAGGCGCCCCACCCGTAGAGCACGCCAAGTCCAACCCGAATGATGAGGGCGAGTAGCTTGATGCTGGGGTCTAGCAGCAGAAACTCTTGGTAGAAGAACATGAAACCGAAGCTCATCAGACTCACGATTGCGCAGGCCAGGATGGCCCACCACAGCCAGAACTGGGACCGGGCAGGGGGCCAGGTGGGCTGGGTTTGTGAGCGCAACCGTCTGGTAATGAAGAAGGTGAGTTCGATGACGATGCCCGCGCACAGGGCGAGTGCGCCGAAGCCTGCGACGGTTGTGACAATCGAGGTGAGCAGCGCCGCGCCGCTGCGTTGAATCAGCAGGGCGGCGATGAGGATCCCCAGAAACCAGGGGACTGGTGCCGGGAATGCTAGCCACGGGACCGTGGCTTGTAATGCGACCCCGAGAATTCGTGATACGTGGACGATGATCGCGCCCAGCGCGCCGAGTACAACGAAAGTCAGCAGAGCACGAGTGGAGAATCTGTCGGATTTCAGGCTCGTAATTCTTGTCTCGCCGTTCACAGTTCGATCTCGAAGTCGTCGGTATCGGTGAATGCGCGCCCCGCTGCGAGCCCCTTTTGCGTTGCCCGGAGTCTGGCGAAGTCCAGCCGGGTGTTCGTCATCCCATATTTCCAGTAGCCGAATACCTGTGTTTGCTCGGACAGTAGTCCGAGATGGTGTTTGCAGCGGTGGCGAATTTCGCGCATATCTTCCCGTTCGCCGGCCGCCCACACGCTGGCGTCAGTGGTGAGATCGAATTCGGCGAAAGCAGTGGCCAGTGGGTATTGGCCGTGCGGCTCTACTCGAAACGCGGTGATGGGTTCTGCTAATGCGGAGATCTCCTGTTGCAGGATAGCAAACTCATCCTCCGGGACGGCAGCAAAGACGAAAGTCTCGTCCACGTGGGGCATGGTGCGCAGGAGCCGCGTCGCCGCGGGGAGCGCAGAGGAGTCGGCAAGCAGCACCCGCGGGGTGCCCTCACCGGGGGTGCGGTGCGGGCGTGGTCCGACAATGTCAATGCGGTCGCCAATCCTGAGCTGCGCTAGCCAGCGCATCGCAGGAGAAGCTTCGGCGTGCACTACGAGGTCTATTTGCGCGGTGCGGGTTGCTGGATCGATTTCCACGAGTGTGTATACCCGCGTCGTGGTCTTTGGTACCCCGGGGATTGCGGCGAATTCCTCGGGTGGTTCCGGCAATGCGACGCGGACCGTGGGATTTGCCAGAGTCCATTCGTTGAGTGGGTCGTCGCCAGAAATCGTCGCTGAGATACGAGTGAGTTTTCGTGCGCGGTGCTCAATTGCGGTGACGGTCAGATAGCGGTCCTCGAGCCCCTGCTGATGATCGGGGTGTTTGAGTACCTCGAGTAGTCCTGCGAGCTCGTCTTGGGTGAGGTTGATCGAATCTGTCATGTTGGCCCCGTCAGTATGATGTTAGTAAGGCTAACCTTACTTCTAGTTTGGCGTGGACGCAATCGGACATGGCAGGATGGCGTTATGATCAGATCTGGACGTCCCCGTCGTCTCACCACAGCGGCTATCGTCGACGCGGGCACAAAACTCACGCTCCCGAAGTTGACGGTGCGGGGTATCGCATCCGAACTTGGCGTCAGTGAGATGTCTATCTACCGGCGGGCGGGCAGTATTCAAGGGCTGCGTGACCTTGTCGCGGAAGGGATTGTCGAACGCGCGGACTTTGCGCTTCCAAACCTCGATGACCCTGAAGACGCGCTGGTCGACCTGGCGCGCCGATTACGTGATTTTGTGCTCACAAATCCTGGCATCGCCGAACACCTCACGAGGCTGAGCTCCGCTACGCCGGTATCGGTTGGACGCATTGACCGCTCGCAAGCTGAATTCGCGGAACGCTACGGCATCTCTGCGGCTCAGGCGAGTATTTTGGTTTCGACGATCGCCGAGCACGCGGTAGCTCTTGCCGCCGTAAATCCGCGTTCGCACAGCCAAGTGCGAGATTCCACATCGCTCAGCGCCGCGGTATCGACGGTGCGTGCCGGGGCGCTCGCCACCGCAGCGCTTTCGCCCGAGGAGCGATTCTGCTGGTCGATCCGGGCAACTGCCCGGGGCATGCTGGGGATGCTTGGGCTGCCAATCCGCACCGACACACCATTATCCGGCGGGTGAGGTCGCGTGATGGCTAGCCAAGCTCATATGCACGCCCTTTCGTGCACGTCATGCTGGGTGGGCGACGTCGTAGGCGTGCTGAAGTATCAGTTCTCATCCTCAGAGTGAAGGAAACCACATGAGTGACAACGTCATCCCCGCCGTTGACCGCAGCCTGTCGCCGCATTCTTGTATCTGAGGTGCTGCTCGCCCAGGCCGGGACAGTTGCGGCGCCTGATAAGTTGGCTTCGAGGTAGGCAAAGCACCTGCACGCTCAGATTTGCCAACCGCTGGCGGCGTCTTGCTGCAACCAAAATTCGGCGAACCGACCACCGGGACCAAGGAGCCCGTCCACGGTTCCGTCTTCTACGATGCGGCCATCTTCGATGAACAGCACACGATCCGCCTTTCGAATGCTCGCGAGTCGATGAGCGACAATCACACGGGTGCGCGGTGTTGGATCGTTGGTGAGGGCGGCGGTAATGGCCGCCCTCACCAACGATCCAACACCGATCTACGTTTCTTACGCAACGAAAACCCACAAACCCAAAATCCATTGGTACATTGGCACTAAAGTGCTTTGCTGCGCTCAGCGTGGTGCTAAAGCGAGATGAAGGAGGGCAACGGCGTGTTAACTATCGCGAGAATGAACGCGCATTCCGTTGCCTATTATCAGTCCACTGTGGAGGAAAATCAGGGGCCTGATTCCTACTATTCTGAGGACGGAACGAAGCCTGCCGAGGTATGGATTAAGGCGGCGCATGCGACAAATTCGACGTTTGTTTCAACGCATTTAGGCGTTGAAAACGGCGAGACTGTCGACGGTAAAACGGTTCATGATTGGTTCGATAACGCCGTTGCTCCGAGTGGGGCAAAGCTCGGTCGGGCACCAGGAGCAGATGGTGTTCCTGGTTTCGATCTGACTTTTTGCGCGCCAAAATCAGTGTCGTTGCTATGGGGATTAGGAGATGATCCGGAGCTGCGAACGCTCATTGATCACGCCCACCAGGAGGCGGTGTCAGAGGCGTTGGACTATGTCAGTGAGCACGCTGGGTATACCCGTCGGCAAGACCCGACGGTATCTGAAAAGCGGTTGATGATTGAAAAACTTCGCGGTATTTCTGGCGTGAAATATGAGCACCGGACATCACGTGCGGGTGATCCTCATGTGCACTCGCACGTGCTGTTGGCGAATAAACAACTGTGCCAAGACGGCAAGATTCGCACGCTGGATTCGAAGGGAATCTATCACGAAGCACGCGCTGCCGGCATGGTGTACCAAGCAACCTTGCGCGAGATTTTAAGCAGAAAACTTGGCCTTGAATGGGGCGAAATTGTTAACGGTTGCGCGGAAATTTCTGGCCTTGATGATCGAAAAGTGTTGGCAGATTTCTCTACTCGGGCACGAGAAATTGACCAATGGCAAGAAAATAATGGACTAGAAACACGCAGTAACTATCAACGCATCGCGCAGAAAATTACGCGCCAAACAAAAGATCTAGACGTTAGTTTGGACGAATTAGAGACGCAGTGGGCGCAGCGTGAGCATAGCGAAACAGTGCGCGGGTTTATCGCTTCTTTGGATAAGAATCCGGGTGGTGATGGTGCGCAGATCTACCATTATGGCGGTAAAACTTTGCCTGATTCGGCTGATATTTTGGCTGAAGTTATTGCCGAACGTTCCACGTTTACGCGTGCCGATGTCGCGGAAAAAGTCGCAGAACTTCTGCCTGTAGGAGCAGTCGAGCCTCACCTGATGCTGCGTACTATCGAATCTTTAACAGATGCGGCACTAACTTCTGATGATTCTTTATCGGTGACTCCGGATAAAGATCCAGCGGTTGATAACACCCAACGCGAGGGCGCACAGCGGTTTACAACGACTGCAGTTATCGATGAAGTAGAACAAGCAGTGCGACTGGCAACGGCTGTTGTCGACGCTGGAGTCAGCGCGGAAAGCATTAAACCTATCCCAGGTGCACTGTCTGAAAATCAGGCATCGGCGATGCGTCAGGTCGTAAAGTCGCCATATCGAGCCAGCGTGATTGTCGCTCCAGCGGGCGCTGGTAAAACCTCATCGCTTAAAGCTGCCCGTAGCGCATGGGAGCATGCAGGAAAAACAGTTGTTGGTCTCGCGCCAACGGGTAAAGCTGCCGATGTCATGGTCGGTGAAGCTGTCGCGGATGAATCGATGACTATTGCTCGCGCATTGCGGGCAGGGAATGCGTCAACGCCTGGGCAACGTGTCAGGGCGTTGGGCTGGGATAGAAATACTGTCGTTGTTGTTGACGAAGCCGGCATGGTGGCTAGTCCTGAACTCGTCGAGATTCTGAGTACGGTGAAAGCAGCAGGTGCTCGCACTGTCTTAGTTGGCGACCCGGAGCAGTACGCGGCGGTGAAAGCTCGTTCTGGTCTGCTCGCGACGTTGTCTGAAGAACTACCTGATGCTGTTGAACTGACAGAGGTGTTCCGCCAGCGCAGCGAGAAAGAACGCGAGGCTTCTACCTGGCTGCGCAGTGGAGACGAAGGACTTATTGAGCGTGCTGCGCAATGGTATGCGGATAATAATCGTGTTCACGCGGGCTCTGTGACCGCGATGCTCGATGATGCTTTGGCAGGCTGGGCGAAAGATACTGAACATGGGAAACAGTCACTGCTTATTGCCTCTACTCATGAACAAGTAAGAGCTTTGAATGCAGCTGCGCAGAAAACACGTGCGCAACGAAAAGAACTAGACCTTCAGCAACCGCATACCCGCTTGTCAGATGGGCTAGAAGCATATATTGACGATACGATTTTGACCCGCAGCAATGACTACGAGCTGGTGACTAGTGCTGGAGACGTGGTACGTAATGGTCAGCGCTGGATGGTGGAATCTTTTACTGCTGATGGGTCTGCGCAGGTACGTCGCCTTGATGATACTTCCGCCACTGTGACGTTAAGTAGCGACTACCTACGAGATAGCGCGCAATTAGGCTATGCCTCGACTGGTCATTCAGCACAAGGCGCCACTGTAGATATTGCCCGTGTGGTCTCTGGCGTTGGCCAGTTAGATAAAGCCAGTGTGTATGTGCCGATGACGCGAGGACGTGACGGAAACTTCCTCTACATCACCGAAGAACAGCCAGGAGATTCTGAGACTGGGCATGGCAAGGCTCTCCCTAAGCAGCGACGAGAACCGAAAGAATATGCCCGTGAACTGCTGACTCATGCCGTACAGCGTGACCGCGGAGACGCTACCCCACATACGTTGTACGGCCAAGCACGACGCGATTGGGCATTAAATCGCTTGCTGACTGGAGCAGTAAAAGATCCGTTTAAAGGCACTGCCATTGCTGCATATATGAAAGGCTTTGAACAGCGCAGAAGCAACCGTTTCCACGCGCACTTTGATATGTCGCCAGAGCTTCTTACTGAAAAAAGCAGCAGTGCCCAGGGTGGGACACGAGAAGAACGCATTGCTCGCCGCCATACTCAGTTCCTGGACGAGCGCGCGCAGGCTCAACAGCAGCGTGACAAAGTTGCTGAGCAACTAACTCAAGAAATCGGCAAGCTCGCCATGCTAAAAGAGCAAGACCGAGACCTAGAATCTCGCGTGTGGGATGCGCAACGCATCTACGACAAAGCGGAGCGCAGCCTTTCGTGGGCGCAGTCGACACAGCAATCGCGCGGCTTGTTTAAGAAACTTCTCCACGGAGCATCTGATCAGGCGAAGGTGGATGAGCTTACCCAGGAACTCGAGCAAGCGCAGCAGGCTTATGAAGAAATAAGCCAGCAGCATGACGCACTTGCATCCGAACTCGAGGTACAGAAGGACACCGTGGAGAGACTGCACGAGCGCGATGGCGAGCTGGACGACAGAATGCGCTTCTTGGACTCCATGCTGTTTTTAACAGAAAACGGGACGAGTCCATTTGCTGAAGATCAACTAGATTCCTTTTCCTCATCAGCTGATAGCTACCTCGGATATGACGATAGCTATGACATGAGTAGCTCTCCTGTTTTGGGGCTTAGCGATGATTCATCTGATGGGATGGAACTCTAAACCAGCTAGTGACACGGTATAAAACATGCCACTACCGGGTTAACTGTAGAACTGTATTCACGGGATACAGTTCTACAGTTATACAGTTCTGGCTTCTGGTGGCGCGGTAGAAGTCATAAAAATTGGGTATTGCAACTAGTGGGCTGGCGATGGTCTAGACGTTATTCTTTGGCGCTCGCTTGAGACTAGCGACGATTGTGGCAGCGTCTACGTCTAGAACTGTTGCCAGGGTGAGCAAATTAAGCACTGAGAGATTCCGCTCCCCGCGCTCAATGGAACTGACATATGTCCGATGGAGTCCTGAAAGGTGGGCAAGACTTTCTTGCGACAACCCCTTTTTCTTGCGAGCAGACCGGACTCGGTTGCCTACTTCCTGCAATAGGCGCTGATCTTCAACCACCTATCCAGAATCGAGCGGTGAACCCTTAGAGTCGACAGACTATAAGTATCATTTTGGGGGAATCCACAACGCACGGGAAGGCAGACATGATTATCTCAGTGGCAAACCTTAAAGGCGGCCTCATGCGCAGCACCAATGCCGCGCTATTGGCAGAAGCGTATAGCCGGATGGGCAAAAACGTCGCTATCGCAGACACATCATGGGACGGAGGGGCAGCACACTGGCTCAAGCTTGCACATCAAAACGGCAATGTCAGCCCCATTGAGGTTCACAAGTTTCCGATTGATGCGATGCTACAAGCTCATCATATAGCTGAGCTTGGCGACGAGCTTCGCGCCAATATTCAACAGCTTGAGGAATCTCTTGGCGATGATGCAGTCGTCATCGTCGATACCAATGCGCGCCAGGAGCAGAAGCTGCGAGAGCTAGATAGCATCGTCGACCGTGTCGCAGTACCCTTCGATGGCTCGTCGATGTCTGTTGAACCAACACGTCGAACCCTTGTGGCCATCAATGCGCCGACCATCATGTTTGGCTGTGGCCCGAGAGCGGATGAACCTATGTATCAAGAAATGTTGAACAAGGTAGGCGTTAAAGCGACCCGCGAAGCGAGCGTTGCCATAGGTTATAGCGAGGATGCTCAGTGCTGCCGTATTCCCGATGATATGCCGGATTATGAAGCGTTGGCCTCTGAGTTAATTCAGTAAACGATGCTCGCGGCGGGTGAAATAACGCCGATGAACAGGTAACCTGCATAGCTGTAAATACAGCACCCGTAAATACGGGAGCTAGTTCTTATACTTTTGCAGCTCTGCTTCTACGGCATCGTGAATAATCTCTCGCATGGTCACAGACTGCAAAGCTGCGGCAGCTTTGAGCTCACGGTGAAGACGTGAATCGAGCTCCACGGTGAGCTTGACAGTGTGATCGCTTTGGTTGCGTGAGGTAAAGGCTTTGCTAATATCCGCTGACTCTCGCGCGGCGGATTTGGGCTGACGCTTCATTGAATTGGTCTTTTGAACGGCCATTAAAACGACTCCTTTATCTCGGCGAGCACTTGGGCGTACTCACCTAAATCAGTTGGTTTAGTCCTGAAACTGCGGTGGAAAGCTTCTCGCAAAGGAATAACTGTTTCAAAGAAACTCACGTCTGCTTCTTTAAGCGCATCGATTGCTTCCGATATTGCGGTCGTTCCAGCACGCACTTGAGTGAGCAAAGCTGCGTAAGGGGTTTGTTCAAGAACGTCGATAACTTTCCACATCTGCGCAACATCTGCGCCTCGTGGAGCGGCAGGGATGATAATAAAATCTGATACCTGCAACGTGGCGTTAATAGATGGTTCATCTCCAGGCGGAGTATCAATGATGACTACCTCATCGTCAGCTAGCGAGGACGTAATGCGCTCGAGCTGTCGAGGAATAGCAATTGAGACTTCAAAGCCGAGCGGCGTGCCAGCTTCTTGAGCGGATTCCGCCCAATCCATCGCAGTGCCTTGACGGTCAAGATCTATCAGCGTGACCTTCTTGCCTTCAGCAGCAAGAGCACTTCCTAGGTAGATTGCCGTCGTTGTTTTTCCCACCCCGCCTTTAATATTAACGATTCCTAGAATCATGCCCACTCCTTAACCATAAATACGGGTACCGTAAAACCGTATCTCAAATACTGGGCTATGTACAGGGCTACTGTAAAGCCGTAAAGGCGGCACCTGCATTTACAGGTATGGTACTGAGGTCATTTTTGGTCGTTGTCAGACCCTAATGCCTGGGTCATAATTTCTCGGAACCTACGGTCGATAACGTCCTCTTCAAATTGTGCGGCAGCATGCTCCCAATGCTTTTGCTCAATCGCCGGAAGCATAGCTCGAATCGCCAACTTTAAATAGAACCCACGCGAGCGCCCCGTGCGCTCCGAAAGGTTATCGAGCCTCTCGATTGTTTCTTCGTCAAGGCGAACAGAGACAACCCTTCCAGACGGATGAACTCCTTGCTTTGTCATAACCAACCTTTCTCTACTGTGTAAACATTGTTTACACAGTAGCAAGGAATTGAACGCGCATATTTGGTAGCACTGATGGGCTGCAACGGTGACGCATTGCCAATAAGTGGTGAAACTGCCGAGCCCGACTTTAAGGGATGAAAGGGAGGGAGAAATAGCGAGACTCAACTTCCTGACCTCTAGTGCTTCGATTATTTGTTTGAAAGCGCTCCTGCTGATGTCGATGGCTTGGGATAAAGTGTGGGCATGAAAAGGTTTGATGGCAGCCAAAGGGACTATGAGATGCACATCCGAAACCGTGCCCGAAAGCTCATCGACCCAGTTGATACTGGACATTTAACCTACGGCGAAGCTTATGCAGCAGCCTTAGCAATTTCTACGCAAAATGATCTCCGTGCAGAAGACCCGGAACTGACAGAAGCCGGTGCTAAAGCAATCGGTGAAGTAGTTGCCGATGCCATCAAACGCGCTGAGAGTGAACGCGCCGAAGCTGAGCGAACCCGAAACATTACCGGCGCAGTCGGCAAGAACTACTTTCGGCTCATCAACGCCGCACACGAGAACGCTATTCAGCAAGCCCTCGATGCCGTAGAAGAATAATCACTGGCAAAGGAAATCTGCTGCTCTACCGTTGTTTTAACCAATAAGAATGAGTGCAATTGTCGCGCTTTGTAATTGCTTAGATCCTCACGTTCAACATGGTTGCAATAATTATTGCAACCATGTTGATGCAGGTAAAACAACTTTCTTAGCGTGTCCTATGTAAAATTACAGTGCTGTGATTTATAGTCGAAAAATACTGAAAATGAAAGAAGGCCACTCGGCGGCAACCGAATGACCTTCGCTTATCACCCAGTCACAACCTGGGAGAAAGCACGAACATGATTATACCTAATAATGCACCTGCGATACCTATTGCCGGTTCGCGTGTTAACACGCCATCACGTCTGCGCCCTGACTGTGCAGGTCTTGATGACACTCCAGCGAGCTCCCTTGACCGGGACAAACTGCTCGCACACCTTGGCCGTACAGCACTGCACGGGTCAATAAGTCGGAACTTCAAAGGTGCTTATCGCCTCGTTGTGGATAAAGAAACTGGGGAAAAGCGAAGCGTTCCGAACCTTTACCGCATTGATTCCGACAAGCTTGGCCGATGCGAATACGTCATGCTGACGAGTAAGCAGTATGCCTCGGTCATGGTCATTGACGTTGACCAGATAGGAAAGGCTGGAGGGCATCCAGAAAACCTCAATTCCTATGTCAAAGGCGTTATCTGGGCACTTGTGCAGCATGGAATTGGGCCAGCATGGGCAGGCATTAATCCGATTAGTGGCAAAGCACAGTTTATCTGGCTTATTGACCCAGTCTATGCAGGCAAGAATCATACGTCCCGGAA
>NZ_CP004351.1 GCF_000550785.1 Corynebacterium casei LMG S-19264 | reverse complement strand
CGACCGACATCACGCCAATTGGTACACACCTATTGCTGATAATCAGACTTTCGGTTTTCGGCTTCGCCCAAAAGAACCACACACCTCATGCACTAAAGTGCTGCGGTGCAGGTAGACGCGAAATAAACCCAACTAGTTGTGCGGAATTCGCGTCAGAAACCGAGCCACGAAGCGATCAGTTTTCCGGTGAAATCGAGAGCAAATTTTATAACGTACGTACGTTATAATTGGGGTATGACTGGTGCCGAAACGTCTCAGAAATGCGCGTGGTGTGGCAACGAGATTCCGCCACGAAGCGACCCGCGAGGGCGCAAAGCCCGCTACTGCTGCGGCGCGTGCAGAGCCTCAGCAGCTCGTGAACGAACGCGCAAAGCGCACCAGGACGAACTCAAACAAGCCCAGGCGCAGACTCAAGAAAGCACCCAAAACTCGTTACTGGTGGCAAGCCCAGACGAAATTTTGGCCACCGTCGTCAGCGAAATCGACGCAACAACCCGACTACTGCAATCACGCCCGGAGCTTCTAGACAGCTGCGCAGAGATGGTCAACGCGGCCAGAAAGCTCGTCGCTGCCGTAGACGAACCAGCCCAACAACCGCTCACCCGACAGCAACGCCGCAAGCTCGCACGCCAGCAAAAGACGCACTAAACCCCGGAAACATCTGACTTGGTTACGATGGACTTTGAACACGCCGAGGGTGACTAAACCGCTGGATTTACGCGGTTTTCTTCTCTTCAACTTCTTTGACGTAGCGGTGAACCGTGCCCACCGAGCAACCAATCTCTGCCGCGATAGCGCGCATGGACAGACCTTTGGCGCGCAGCTCCTGGACGCGAGCACGCTTCTCGTTGGCACGTTTAATGAACACTTCACGCGGTTCGGAAGTCCATCGTTGAGCTGTTCTCACCGACATACCGGCACGTTCTGCCAGCTCGCGGGCTGTTTTTCCGTTGCGTGGATAACGTGCATAAACCTTAGCCAATGTTCCTCCAAAGAGTATGTCCAGCCTCACGACGCACCTCAGCGCTTCGTTGCCAGCCTTTCTTCCCGCGTGCGGATTGCATTGCGGTGAATGTGGCGTCGTAGACGGCGGCGCCGTCTGTCCACATGCGTGACTTGGTGATGATCCATTTATGGATTGACCTGGCAATACAGTCAACTTCGGCCACAGGTAGTGGTTCATCAAACAGCTCTTGGTTAAGTGCTTGCGCGGTGGTTTGGATTGCGCGGCCTAGGCCGTCAGCGTCTCCAAAATGCTTTCTGACCTCCCGATATGCCCACGTACGTGCGCTTTCAAAGAGTGCGCAATTACGACCTAGACCAACTGGCGAGAACCGCCGCGTTTTCCTCCAGGACGCAGGCGGCATAAAGCCGGTTTCTTCGAGCCAAAAGCGCAGCTCATCGAGCGTATACAGCTTATCGGTGATCCAGTGACTATCCCATGCAGTGTGCTCGGGGTTTTTGGTGATCAGCCCGGAGTATCCGCTATCGCCATCGACAGAGCGCCGTAGGCCTTCGGTGACAGCCGCGGCATAGGCCAAAGGCTTGCGTTTGGCGTATTCGGTGCGGGTAAATGGCTCCGCGAGCGCCCAGACAGCGTGTGCGTGCCCGTTTAAGGGGTTTTCAACCACCGCGTTAGGTCTCCAGTCCTCCCTGTCCCACAAAGAGCGCAAAAGCGCGTCCTCCTGGTCGATGTCAACGACCAGGAGGTTAGAGAGCGCGTCGGGATTGGCTTCGACGTAGCGCTTATCCAGCGCGTTCTTCCGTGAGGTGCGGTAAATGCCCTCACGGAGGTCATCGCTTGCCAATGGCCACAGCGGCAGCCACAGCTGCTCAAAGCGTCCCTCAGGGCGGGTAGTTGGTCTCATGTAGCTGACTTTCTCACACGAGCGTGCACGGTCGGTTTTCATTCCTCGGCGTGTTCATAATACGACATTTAACCAAGTCAGATGTTTCCCCGGTTTCCGGGGGTTCCCCTGAAGAACCCTTCCAGTGCGAGCGAAGCGAGCTCCTTTGGCCGGCGCCCCTCAGGTAGCCCTCTAAGGCTCCCAGGGCTCCGCCCCTCCCTGAGGTTGGCTCAAGCCTCCTGGTGGCTCCTACGGACGTTCTAGGGGGCTGCCGCGGCACCCGCTGCGCGTCTGCCTTGGCTCCGAAAACGTGCACACCTCATTGAGACACTTTTTTCACGGCTCGAAATTTCTTGGAACTGATATTAGCCATCTGGTTGCACAACGCGGTTCTGACCGCACGGTGTAGCCGAGACAATCAAACGCAACACAAGGAGAACCCCCGTGAAACTTTTTCAACGCAATCCCCTCGCACTACTTCTGCTCGCCGTCATCGGCGCCCTGGTGCTTATCGCGCTTGGGCTAGATTCCGTCGTTGACACAACTGGCACCCTGATTGGACTCGTGCCGCTTTTCGCGCCTGATTCTGAACCGCACGACGAACCTCGCTAGGC